>NZ_DGRF01000053.1:0-49943 GCF_002390995.1 Clostridium sp. UBA4395 | reverse complement strand
TATTTCTTAGTGCGACAGCCCCATTTTTAATTTGATTCTACTAATTCTCATTTAATTCTTCTAAAAGCCTATCAAATTCTCTTATTTCAACCCAATCATAAAGATTAATGTTTTCCTTTGAATGATATACCCTGAAATCTTCTATGGATACTTTAACTTCATTTTCTCCCTCGGTTGTGAACCATAGGTATTTTTCATTACAAGAAATCAATTCTTTTATTTCGCTAAAAGGGTTAACATCATCCTCATAATAAAATCTAACTCCACTTTCAGCAAGACTTGTATATATGTCTATTATCCTATTATTAAGCTCATCCATAAGTTTCCCTTCCTCCTAGGTTACAAATATTTAATTAGTATTATAACCTACTTTAGCTAGAAATCTTTATTTTGTTTTCTAGAGCATTCATAGCCATTATATATCCATATTCTCCAAAGCCACATATCTGACCTATACATGCTGGAGCTGTAACCGATTTTTGTCTAAAATCTTCTCTATCATAAATCTGTGATAAATGAACTTCCACAGTATCTATGTTTACACTTTTTATAGCATCATAGATTGCATAGCTATAATGGGTAAAGGCACCTGGATTAATTATTATTCCATCATATTTTTCATAGTATGCCCTTTGGATGAAGTTAATAATTTCCCCCTCTATATTGCTTTGTAACATCTCTATATCATGTCCTAAGGATTTAGAACATTCCTTTATGTAATTTTCAATCTTTTCAAAGCTTTTTGAGCCATATATATTTTTTTCCCTTATGCCCAAAAAATTCAGGTTAGGTCCATTTATAACCATAATTTTCATAGCAATCACCTCTTATAATTAACTAAACTCTCTATTTAAAATTTCATATATATCTTTAATTACTTGGTCATCAATAGAATTCTTTTGCCATATTTCCTGTGCTTTTACGCCTTGTCCTATGAGCATAGATAATCCCCCTACAACTTTTTTTCCTAACTCTTTTCCCTTTAATAAAAATTTTGTTTCTGATGGATTATATACTATATCTACAACTGTTTGAAAATTATTTATGATAGTATCATTAACAGGAGTGGCATCTTCATTAGGAAACATACCTACTGGAGTTGTATTAATTATCATATCTCCTTGAATTTCTTTTAACTGCTCATAACTTATTAGTTGAACTTTTTCATGATTTATTCCCTTATTTTTTTCTGGTGTCCTACTTACTATATAAACATTTTTAACTCCATTGTCTAATAAATAACACACAGCAGCCTTTGTAGCTCCACCATTTCCCAAAATTACAGCTATTGAGTCTTGTATCTTAACATTATATACCTTTAACATATATCCAAAGCCATAGTAATCTGTGTTATAACCATATAGTTTATTATCCTCTAGTGATATTGTATTAACAGCACCTATCCTTTGTGCTTCTGGTGATATCTCATCTAAATACTTAATAATTTCTTCCTTGTAAGGAATAGTTACACTGGCTCCTTTAATTTTTAAAAGTTTAAGTGCATCTATGAATTTTTCTAAATTTCCTTTAGGTATTTCAAATAGTTTATATGCACCTTCTACTTCCATAGCCTGAAATATTATCTTATGTATTCTTGGTGATAAGCTATGTCCTAATTTCTCACCTAGTATGCCGTAAAACTCCATAACATTACTCCTTTATATATGATTAATTTAAATAACTTTACTTATGCTTTTTTATAATGCTCTCTTGCAAACTTCTACTTAACTCCATTATGCTTAAGAAAAATCTTCTTGCTAATAAATCATAGTTCTTATTTTTTAAATTGTCTACATTTTTTTTAATAACCTTTGATTCTCTCTCCTCATCATATATCGGTAAATCATTTTCTTTTTTACAATTAGCTACTCTTATAGCAACATCCATTCTTCTCTCAAATAGATTTATAAGTTCTTTATCAATCTCATCGATTTCTTTTCTACATTGCTCTAATTCATTCACTGCAATTCACCCTTTTCTAAATTATCTATATACATTAATTAAATTTTACTAATATATAATAACACTTATTTATATATTATTTCCACTAAAAATAAATAGACTCCTATAGGAATCTATCTTTTTATCTATATATTTTTACTTTACATAATATTTATTAAAGTTTTTTTATTCCAAGTTTTCTCTTTATTCTTCTTGTATTTCTAGCTATCCAACTTTCCTTATTTTTTTCTTCAAATTCTTGTAATTCACTGTCCATAGCCTGTCTTTCTAATTCTTCGATTAATTGATATCTTGCCATTTCAAAAATAGGTTCTAAAAGATTTTTTGTATCATAGTAACCTCTTTGAATTCTCTTGTTTTTAGACTCTTCATCTAGATTTAATAATCCATCTAATATTTTTGTTTCTATATCTGAAGGAATTAGTTCTATGATTTTTGCATCTGGAAAATCTTCTCTTTTTATTTTAGCTTCTTTAGATAATAGTACAGCTATTATTATATCACACCCTTCTTCATATACTGGTTTTATAGGAGTATTATCTACTAGTCCCCCATCTAAATATGTCTTTCCACCAATTTCTTCACTTTCATATATCATAGGAAGACAAGCCGTTGCTAATAATATACTTCTAGCCTTTTCTTCTTCATAGTCATTTATTTTAAAATATTTAGCAGAGAACTCCGGCATTTCAGTACATGATACATAACATATTTTATTTGACTTTTTTAATTTATCAATATTTATATATTTCTCTATAATATCCTTAGCTCCATCCCTAGGAATATCACCCTGCTCTAATTTCTTTGTCATATATTTTTTTACTAAATTCATATTTCTACTACCAATAGCGAGGGTTACGCCTTTCCTTATTAAGACTTTACTATTTACTGGTAACAGCTTCTCTATAGTAACCTCTTTCCACATTTTCTTAGCTTCTTCAAAATCATCTTGAGCAAATAAAGCTGCATTTATAGCACCTATAGAAGTACCTGAAACTACTTTTATGTATTTATCTATATTTAACTCTTTTATAGCTTTCCATACTCCTATCTCATAAGCTCCTTTTCCGCCCCCACCAGATAATACTAATCCTACTCTCATTCCCCTTCATCCCCCATTAAAATATTATCTTGATTTTAAAATATTTATTAGCGACTTTTTATTATTATATCATTTTAAGAAAGTTTTTTACTTCATTTTCATATTTCTCTTGGTTAGTGGCATAACAAGTATTATGCTTAGCTCTTGGAATTATACATAAGCTTTTTATTCCCTTTTTAATTTCATACATTTCCATGGACATATAACATGGTATTAATTCATCTTCATCTCCATGAATGAACATAATTGGTACTTTGCTTTCCTTTACCATATCCATTGGACTTATTTCTCCTAAAGAAAAGCCACATACTTTTTTTATTTTATGATTAGTGAGATTATAGAAAGGGAAAAAAGGAATCTTGTATTTATTTAACTTTCTTTTTATAACCTCTATTGCATTTGTATAAGCTGATTCCGATATTATAAAATCTATTTTATTCTTTCCTAAAACTGAATACATAAGACCAGTAGCAGCTCCCATAGAATGACCATGTACACCTATAAAGCATTTCTCCCCAACTTTTTGTCTTATACAGCCTACCCATAAATCTAAATCTTCACACTCATATCTTCCATAGGTAGCATAAGTTCCTTCACTATTACCATGACCTCTTTGATCTACTAAAAGAATATTAAATCCTTCTTTTATAAAAAACTTTATATATTGGCAAGACCTGTAGTGGCCAACCAAGTATCCATGCAATAATATTATTATTTTTTTTGAAGGTAAATTACAGTTTAGATAATATCCTTTTAACTTATATCCATCTTTACTTTGTACAATTAGCTCTTCCAATTTTAACGTTTCATACTCATCAAGAGAATATAATCCCATAGTGTAAAGACTATTAAAGGTTTCTATCTTATCACGCTTTTTACCAAGAGTAGCATAATAAAATAAACAATTTATAGTTTTGATAAATATTATAAAAAGTACTGTCATTACAATTAATATATTAACTATTATCATAATTTGCTCCTATTATCATCTTATAATATTTTTGAATAAAAAAACTTGTATTCAAAATACAAGTTTTTTTATTTTATATATTTTAGTAATCCCCTACTTTTTATAATTAATGCACCTTTAATTTCTTTTATAATGTCACATTATTTAATACTAAAATCATAGACCTATGGCATTTTTTCTCTAGTAAAAACTAATTTAGTATTGCTACTTATTTCTTTATTATAACAATAACCTTCTTCTTTAAAATTCTTTAACTCTTCTATATTATCTATATTATTTTTAACAATATAAGTTACCATAAGCCCCCTAGCCCTCTTAGTATATGTTCCTATAATCTTATATTTTCCCTCTATATTTTCTTTAAATTCAACATCATAGACATTAATAGTATCTAGCTTACTTTTATCTATGGATTTAGAGTACTCTAGAGAGGCCAAATTCAAAATTGTCTTATCTTCTTTAAGATTTAAATCATGAACTATATTTTGAGTAATCTTTTTTGTCCAAAATTTATATAAATCCTCTTCAGGTATACCTCTTAACTTTGTAGCCATCTCTAGCCGATATTCTTTTATATTATCTAAAGGTCTTAAAACCCCAAATAAACCTGATAAAATCCTAATATGTTTTTGTGCAAACTCTATGTTTGATCTGTCATATTCAAAAGGATTTATAGCTCTATATACTTCCCCACTAAATCCAAAAATAGCCTGTCTAGTATTTACTTGTTGGTCATAAAAGCATTGAAATCTATTATAATTTACCTTTGATAACTTATTACTAATTTTCATTATCTTAGCTATTTCTTGTAAATTGTAATTTTTAATTATATCTACTAATTCTCTTACTTCACTCATAAATACAGGTTTAGTACTTTCATCTATAAATATTTCTTTTTCAAAATCTAAAGATTTAGCTGATGATATTATTGTTATCATATGTTTTCTCCTAACTTTAAATATCCTAATTAAAATTCATTACTCTGGCAGTCTCTTTAATATACCTATTCCTTAATTACAATCCCTAAAATTCTCGAAAGCGATAGTGCTTGCATTGGAGTAACTACTATTCCATATAAATCTCTTACATCTCCAATAAGTCCTTCTATATCACTATTTCTAAAATCAATTCCTTTCACCATAGCCTTAGATATATCAATTTGCCTCATACTTACATCTTCAAAGTTTACTTTGTTAAATTTACTATTTTCAAATATTACATTATTAAATGATGAATCTATAAAATTTACATTTTTAAGAGTAGAGAAAGATATGTTACTATAGTCACCGTTACACTGATTTAATGTGACATTTTGAATATTTGTATCTGTCAAATCTATACCTATAAGCTTACAGTTTTTCATTTCTACCCTATGCAGAATTCCATTATTTAAATTAGAATTTGATAAATCACAGTTTTCAAACTTTACATCTATAAATTCAATATGAGGAAATTTTACATTTCTAAAATTTACATTTTTAAATATAACTTCCGAAAATTCAACATGTGATGCACACTCATTACTTATGTCACAATTAAGCATCATTACATTATTAAAATAATCTTCATCATCTATATTCTTCTCTAAAAAATATATCTCTTCATTTATTGCTGTAATTTTAGGTAATAATACATTTTTTACTTTTCTTTCTTCCATATTCCTTCTAGCTATGTACTATATATACTTAACATAGCTAATCTTCACCCTCCTTCACTGTTTTCATTTAATCTAATTATTATCTATCATATTTAAATATTCCCCAGGTAATCTCAAAAACCTTCATAAACAGAGTTCTTAGCTTCTTGATGCCTAGAAATCGTTATCCAGGGACATAGAAGGTCTTTTACTCCCACTTTGAAAAAGGTGGGAGTATTAGAGCTGGTAGTCATCGGATAAACAGCGTTCTTAGCTTCTTCATAAGTCAAAGATATTTTAAAACAAATAATAACATATTCACATACCTACATAATCATTAATACAATAATCATATAAGCTACAACGGAGGTATGTAATGTCTACATTCAGAATTATTGTATTTGATGGTGGAGGAATTCGTGGTGCCCTATCCACACGTATATTAAAACGCATTTATAATAAATATCCTGATATCTTAAAGTATACAAACTTATTTGCTGGTACTTCTACAGGTGCTTTAATAGCCTTAGCTCTAGCTTCTGGAAAGGATGGAAATTATGTTGATAACTTGTACAACTATGAGACTGTAAAAAGTATATTTTATCCTTCTCATCTTAACCTTTTCAGACCTAAATTTAATAATAAAAACTTAAGAGAAGTCATATTATCTGTATTTACAGAAGACCTTACCCTTGGGGATCTTGAAAAGTATGTATTCATCCCATCCTTTAATGTGAAAGGTTTTTCATCCGATAACTGGCAATCTGTATTTTTTAATAACCTTTCTCGTGGTTCAACATACACATCTAAGGTTGTAGATGTGGCTTTAGCTAGCTCTGCCGCTCCTACTTATTTCCCTTCATACAAGAACTTTATAGATGGAGGTGTAATTGTAAATAATCCTACAGCCGCATCTATGATTTCTGTAATGAAACTCCTTAAACCTAAACATTCACTATCCGATTTTCGTATATTATCTATTGGTACTGGCTCAACACTTAACCAAATAAAATCAGATACATCTTCTTGGGGTGCTCTTCAGTGGATGCTCAGACCGAAATGTAATGTTAAAACACCTTTGGTTTCAATTCTACTAAATGATACACCTCTAGAAGACTTATATTGTAAAGAGCTTATCGGTCCAAACTACTTTAGAATAAATCCTATACTGAAATATAAAATTCCTCTTGATGACTATTCAAAAGTTCCATTACTTAAAGATGCTGTGGACAATCTAGATCTTTCCGATACCTTTAAATTTATAGAAAATCATTTCTTACATTAGTACAAAATTAATTTAATATAAAAAGTTATTCTATAGTAATTCCTTTTATCATTATAGAATAACTTTTTTATTTTTATGTACATTTTCTAATTAAATAAATTAAATAAATTAAATAAATTTATATAAATTTATATAAATTTATATAACTAAGAATAATTTTCATATTTTACAAGTTTATTTTTCCCTTCAGCTTTAGCTATATATAATGCTTCATCTGCGAAATTAATACATTGATCAATGCTCTTCTCTTTACCTGAATACATAAATACACCTAGGCTAGAGGTTACTTTTAATTTAGATTTTTCTCTATAATATGTATTAGCTCTTTCAATTGATGTTCTTATATTGTCACAGATTGAATAAATCTTTCTTTCACTTATACCTTGTAAAATCACTAAAAATTCTTCCCCACCATATCTCCCTGCAACTCCATGATTTTTAACATTATTTTTAATTATGCCTCCAACCATTTTTAATACACCGTCTCCATAACTATGTCCATACTTATCATTGATTAATTTAAAATCATCAATATCTATCATTATGACAGCTAATTTCTTTCGTTCTCTTTGACAATCCTTAAATATTTTCTCTCCCTTTTCAAATATTTCCATCCTAGACAGTAATCCCGTTAAAAAATCATGAGAAGAAAAATATTTAGTTCTATTATAAAGACAAGAATTCTCTAAAGCTATAGCAACATAGGATGCTAATATCTTTAATTTGTTTAAATCATTTTCTGTATATGTATTTTTCTTATAGCTTTGTACATTTAAAAATCCTCTAACCTTATCCTCTAGAATTAAAGGACAATACATTGCTGATTGAGTATTATTATCACTTACTTTTACCTTAAGGGTTGGTACATACTTTTTATATTCTTTATACAGATCATTAATTAAAATAGTGCTTCTATTTCTAACACAATAAGCTCCTATGCTAGTTTCATCTTCTATATGAACATTCTTTAAATTCAGCTTATTTCCTCTATCTATAAATAGTGCATAATCTAAAATTCCTTCTGATTCCTTAAGGGTAGAAACACCAACCACTTCTGCATCCATAATCATTGATATTTCTTTATGTATATTTTCTAATATATTCTCAAAATTAAGATCTGAAGTTATTTTTTGCCCTATAGTTGATATTACTTTAATGTCATCATATAATGACTTAAATATAGCTGCTTCTTGCTTATTCTTTTCATTTTCTAAATCAGCAAGACTTAATTCACTAGTTATACAGTTCAATTCATTATTTATTTCAACATACTTCTCATAATACACTAATGCTTCCTTATATTTATTAATCTCCTTGTTAGATAAATACAGTTGTTTATATATATTTCTACTAATTAGTACGCATTTATTTTTTTCAGATATTTCTAATGCCTTTACTAGCTTATTAATAGCTTCATCATATTTATTATTAATTAAATCACTCTGAGCCCAAGACTCTAATATGCTAGCTTGAACTTCATAATAATCCCTCTTTGTGGCATGCTCTAATGCAGCTGAATAATCTTCTTCTACTTCCTTATGATTACCAGCCTTAAAATTAATTTTTCCCCTTATCCTTAAAGCTTCACTTCTAATAATTTCATAATTTAGCTTTTCTCCAATTTCAATTGATTCATTAATGAAATTCATGGCCTTCTCTAAATTGCCAAGTTCACATTCAATTTCAGCAATAACTTGATACATATTTGATTTCATATTATCATTATAACCATAAGGTATGTCTTGCAATGAATCTATAATTTTTTTAGCTTCATTATATTTTTCTAAATTTATATAATTAACACAAATATTATTTAATATTATTAAAAAAAACTTATCATTTTTTATTTCTTTTGCTATTTTCAAAGCAATCTTTCCCCATTTTGTACTCAATTCACATAATCCTAATTGAAAGTAGGCACTCATAAGACCATTTGATACATATAATTTCCCTTTTTCATCACTTATGCTTTGAAATAATGTATTAGCTTTTAATAACCACTGTACTCCCTTTTCATATGTACCTGAATAATTAAAATACCACCCTATAGTTCCACTACACCAAGCTACTCCTTTGATATTTTCATTTTCAGTACATATTTTTAAACCTTCATCTAATATACTTTTAGCATTGTCTAGGTTACTTACTAGCTGTTCGTTAACATACTCTATAAATTGGTCTATGTAATCTGAATCTTCCCTAAGTCTATTTAGTACATCTTCTTTTGAATCTTTGTACATAGATTTCATAACCCCCTATTTTTATTATGTTATAAGGTATTAATTATTCCTCTTCTTCTATGGCAAAATCTCTAGTAACATCTCTTACCCATTTCCCACTACTTACTCTTACTATACTAACCAAAGATTTTATTATCTCATCACACCTAATTATAAAAAATACAGCTACTATTGGTAACCCTAATATATCTACTGCTATGAATCCTCCTGGAATAGCTACACACCACATAAATATAATATCATTTAATAATACAAATCTTGCGTCTCCTCCACCTCTTAGAACTCCCATCATCATATTACTTCCTAAAGCTTGGAATATAACAATAATAGAGGTTACACTCATAATTTCCATAGCAATTAATTTTGTACTTTGTGGAACATTGTAGAAGTTTACTATTACGGGCTTAATAACATATATTATTCCGCTAGCAATAAGCCCTGTAATTACACTAAATACACCTATTGTAAAGGCATATTCCATGGCTTTATTCTTTTTACCTTCACCTATGGTATTACCAATAATAACAGCTGCAGCATTAGATAATCCAAATATAAACACTGTTACAAATTGTTGTGCAACTCCATTTATACTATTTGCCGCTACTGTACTTGTTCCCATTTTTGCTACAATAACTGAAATCATAGAGGAGCCTGTAGACCAAAGCAACTCATTAAATAGTACTGGTGTACATGTGGATACATAGTCCTTTAATATAACCTTATCCACCTTTAATAGATGCTTAGGTCGTAATTTTATCTTCTTCTCAAAATAAATCATAAATATTATAACTATTATAAACTCTGCGATTCTTGCCATAACGGTAGCAATAGCTGCACCTCTTATGCCCAAGGCTGGGAATCCAAATTTTCCAAAAATAAATACCCAGTTAAAAAAAGCATTTACCAACAATGACACACTATATACTAACATTGAAATTTTTACTGTTTTTACAGAACGAAGCATCATTATTGTACAGTTTGTTAAACCATAGAATATGTATCCTATGCAAACTATTCTAAGATAGCTAGCCCCACCTTGTATAACAGCCATATCATTAGAAAATATACTCATGAACTGTGTTGGTAATAGTGCTGCTATGGCTATAAATATAATTATTATAACAGTACAAACTCTATACATAATTGCAAGTATCTTATGAATAGAATTTACATCTTTCTTCCCCCAATATTGAGATATCATAATATTTGATCCACTAGCTAGTCCAAAAAGTAGAATCATCAAAATAAAAAATAAATTATTTGCTAAAGCTACTGATGATAATTGGACTTCCCCTAAAGATCCTACCATTAAGGTATCTATCATACTTACTGCAAAAGTAATTAAGTTCTGTATAGCTATGGGTACTGATATACTAAAAAGTAATCTGTAAAATTTCTTATCTGTAGTTATTTTCATATAAATATTCTCCGTATTAATCCAATTTAATAAAATAATTATACCATATTTCACATGTAAAATAACCATACATATTTCTACAAATGTGCATGGTATGTATGGTTATTTTAGAATAATAAATATATTAATGCTAATTTCTTTATTATGAATATATTAATAAAATTATTTATGCTCTTAGAAAATTTCATCAACTTCCAAAATACATATTTTCACCTATCTTCTTATTCTAGCTTTTCTTTCATTTATTCTCTCTTTAGCCCTTCTGCGTTTTTCTTCATTAGCTATTTCTTTTTTTATTTTTTCATAACTTATAAATCTCTCCTTAGATAATTCTCCTCTTTCAATGGCTTGTTGAACAGCACATTTAGGTTCACTTTTATGCTTACAATCTGAAAAGTGACACTTTAATGCAAGATCTTCTATATCCTTAAAGGTGGCTTCTACGTCTCCCTGACTTAGCTGAAGTTCTCTCATTCCTGGAGTGTCTATTATAGCTCCCCCTGTTGGCAACACAAACAACTCTCTATGGGTTGTAGTATGCCTTCCCTTGTCATATTCATCAACTTCCTTAGTAATTTGCACTTCTTTTTCTAATAATTTATTTATTATAGTAGATTTTCCAACCCCTGAAGACCCAATAAAAACTACAGTATCATCGCTTTTTATAATATTTCTTACTACCTCTACACCTTCACCAGTTAAAGAACTTACACTTATCTTATCTATACCTAATGCCACCTGGTCTAAGGATAATAATTTATCTTCTAAATCCTCACATAAATCTAATTTAGTTAATAAGATAACAGGTGTAGCACCACTATCCCACGCTATATTAATATATCTTTCTAACCTTCTTAGGTTAAAATTATTATTTAAAGACATTGTTATAAAAATCTTATCTATATTTGCAGCTAATGCCTGTTCTTCACTTTTTACTCCTGCTACCTTTCTACAAATAAGTGTTTTTCTTTCTTGAATCTGATGTATTATTCCTTCTCCATAACCAAGCTCTTCATAATTAACCCAATCCCCTACAACTGGATAATCCTTTTTATTAATCAATTCATATTGTAACTTACCTGATAGGGTAGCTGATATTTCTCCTTTTTCAGTTATTATCTTGTATAAATTTCTATGCTGAGCATACACTCTTCCTATTGAATATTCATTTATATTATTTTCTCTCACCTATATAATCCCTCTTTCTAACTTTATACTTTAATTTATTTTCATTTAATAAGACGTTGAACTTATGCCCTTTAGCTTTTTTTATAATAACCTTACTGGTTAAAAAACTTTATTTTTGCATACAAAAAAACCTTGGATTAAGCTACTCCAAGGCATAAGTTCAAATTAAATATAGTTATAAAATTAGGATTATAATCTTATTATATTTCTAAGGTTTTAAACTGAATATAATTATTATATTAATCCACTGAAACTAACATTTAAATCTTAAATTTGGAGCGGCTGTATATACTTCATCTAATATTAATCTTTCTCTGTTCATCATAATACAACAACTCCTCTCAAATTCGATTTATATATTTATAATATCAATACATATATTAAGCATACATCAAATATACATATTTGTAAATAATTAAATAACAAATTTCTATAAATATTTTAAATTTTATAAAATTAAAAATATTTATATACTCACCTTTATTACCTATTTATATAAATCCACGGCTAAACTTCTAAGTATTTCTTCATTAATAATTTCATATCCGTAACTGTCTTTTTTTAATACTTCCCTATTTATTAAATTATTTATAGTCCTTAATAGATGTCTATAGCTAGTTCCTAGCAACTCAGCAATTTCTGTTAATGTTTCATTAAAAACAACTCTATTTCCTTCTTCCCTTGTTGCCATTATATAGCTTGCTAATCTGTTTTCCAGTGGATATAGTAAATTGATTGATCCATTTCTAGATGAAGTATCCATTTTATTTCCCAAGGAACTGCATATAAATCTTAGAAACTTAGCATCATTTAATAATTTTTCTCTTACCTTTTTAAAAGATAAGCCAATACAATAAGCATCCTCTATAACTTCCATATTTGTAGTTGCCTTTGTAAAATTGATTAATTCTAAATCTCCTAGTACCATAAGTGGATAGTAAAAACATATTAAAAGGGATTTACCATTTTTTAAACTAATATATACTTTAGCCTTCCCTTCTACAAAAAAGAATAAATAATCTATAGGCTCATCTTCCTTACATAAAAATTCATTTCTCTTAAAGTGAAATAATTCCATATATTCTCTCATATCACTGGTAAAGATATCATTAATATTGTATTTATTTATATATGTGTTCATAAGTTCTGAGTTATTTATTTTCTTCATATTTTTCTCCTAAATCATATAAATCATATAAATTATTTATTAAAATCATTTTTCACCTTAAATACTTTCTTAATACAACTATGACATATGTCATAATACTTCTCAACTACTTTATGATAAATTCAATATGTAACTAAAAGGGGGATTGTCATGAATATTTTTATTTCTATATTTATAGGTTCATTAATTTCAGTAATGCTTGTGTTTAATGGAACCTTATCAAGGACTATTGGTAATTATTCTTCCAGTGTACTCATTCACATAATAGGATTAATTACTATTATTACTGTATTATTTGCTACTAAATCAAAATTGAAAATTCAAAAAGGTATTCCTATTTTATGGTACAGTGCTGGAGCCGTTGGAGTATTTACAGTGCTTTTTAGTAATATAAGTTTTGTGGCTCTTGGCGCTTCTTTAAGCATTTCTCTAGGATTACTTGGTCAAGCAATTTCTTCTATTATCATAGATAACTATGGATTATTTGGAATGAAAAAGATTAAATTTAACGGTAAGAAGTTCATAGGTTTATCAATTATGATTATAGGTATCATAATTATGACTATTTTTAAATAATGATAGGAGGTGAACTTTAATAAGGCTATTTAATCTATAACCTTATTAAGGATAAATAATGATATATATTATAATTTCTATTTTAGCTGGTGTAACTATTGTTATAGGTAGAACTATAAATTCTAAATTAGCAGAGAAAATCGGTATATTTCAAGGAACCTTTTTTAACTATGTAGTTGGACTGTTTTTCTCAGTAGTATTTCTTTTATTCAGCAAAGAAACCTTTCCTTCAACCTTTAGTAGCTTTAGCACAATACCCTTCTTAGCATATTTAGGAGGACTCCTAGGAGTTATAACCATAGTTATTTCAAATTACATGACTCCGAGAATATCTTCTTTTTATCTAACTCTCTTTATATTTATTGGGCAATTATTTATGGGTATAGTAATTGACTATATCACCTTAGGTAAAGCATCTACAGGAAAAGTTATTGGAGGTATTTTAGTTCTTATAGGATTGGCCTATAATCTTATAGTAGATAAAAATGACACTCCTTGTGATGAAAGTGAAATTCTCAAAGCATAAGCAAATGAATACATCCAAATTATTCATCAATAATAATAAGTCCAAGTATAAGTAATTAGTAATAAAAATTACTTACGCTTGGACTTGAATTATTTTATAGATATCCTTTTATTTTAAATGCTCAATCCGATATCCGATTTCTTTATTGGCTAATCGATATCCTTCTTCTATTAATTCTTTCTCTGTAGGTGCAGTTCCAAGGATATTATCTATAGTAATTTGATCTCTATCACTAAAATATTTATCTAATAGATTTCTTTCCATATCTTCCTGAGAAGCTAGAGAATAATCGTCTAATATATGTCCTACAGTGAATCCATGATCTTTTAAAGCCCTCCCCACTAAGATGCTTCTATGACATCTTATAGGATCTTGCATCGCACCTAATAATGCTATTCTATATCCTTTTTCACAGCCATTCTTTAGCCTTTGAATACCTTTTATAAAATCTTCTTCATATACTACCTTCTCGAAATCTGAATACCCTTCATCATAATATGATATCTTATTTTCTCTCTTAGCAGCTAACTCTTTAGCCATATAGATATAAATAAAGCCTTCCTTTTTTAAAGTTTCCCTTATTGTTTCCTTGTCAAATTGAATATTATACTTTGAATAAGGAGTTCCTCTAATATCTACTACACAGTCAATGTTATAATGTCTTAGCATTTGAATTAACTTCTCTACAGTATAATTAGAATGTCCTATTGTAAATATTTGCATAATCTCTTCTTCCTTCATTAGTATAATCTATATTATTCATCACTCTTCTCTTTTCATACCCTTGATAATACTTATTATACTATAATTATGTAACCTCACAAATTTATGAGCATAATATGATTTTATAGAGTTATTGGAAGTGATGTTATGACAGGTGTTATTCTATACACTTTAGCTTTAGTGCTACTTCTTATTTCTTTAATTAAAGATAAGAAGAAAACTATTAAGGCTCTAAAAATTTCCCTTAAATCCTTTGAAAACATAATGCCTCAATTTTTAGGTATCATTATCACTGTAGGAATTCTCCTTGCTATAGTAGATGCAGCTACCATATCAAAATTAATGGGTTCTAATTCTGGGTTTTTAGGAGTTATTATTTCTTCTATTACTGGTTCCATAACTATGATGCCAACTTTTGTAGCCTTTTCATTAGGTAATACACTACTTGAAAGTGGAGCGGGTTATCCACAAGTGGGAGCTTTAATTTCTACTCTAACCATGGTTGGTATCATGACATATAGCTTAGAGTCAAAATATATAGGTAAAAAAGCTGCCTTTCTTAGAAATTTTATAGCCTTTGTCTTTTCCTTTGTAGTAGCTTTCTTTATTGGAAAGGTGGTGACTTTATTTTGATTAAACTACTTAACTTTCTAAAAAGGTATTCCTTTTTCCTTTTAAGTTTATTAATACTTATCTTAGTATTCGTCTTTAATTGGGACTTAGGAGCTAAAAGCTTTATTAATGCTCAATCTAGCTTTATTCAGATGTTATCTGTACTTCCACCTATTATGATTCTTCTTGGCCTTATTGATGTGTGGGTTCCAAAAGAGGCATTAATGAAATATATGGGGAAGAACTCCGGATTTACTGGTGTTTTATTTGCTATTCTTATTGGCTCTATAGCTGCTGGGCCCATGTATGCTGCATTCCCTTTTACTGCAGTGCTTTTAAAAAAAGGAGTTAAATTTAGTAATATTATTATTTTTATGAATGCCTGGTGTGTTACTAAAATTTCTACATTACTCTTCGAAGTTTCCGCTATAGGTTATGCCTTTACCCTATCTAGATTAGTAATTGATGTACCTGGAGTCATCATAATGGGTTATTTAGTGGAATGGCTTATGAAAAAAGAAGATATAGATAATCTATATTTACGTTATGATACTTAAGAAGTATAGAATTAAGGAGTTACTAAATCAACTAAGGTTTTAATTTCATTATACTGAAATTAAACTTTATTCTAAGATTTTAGTAACTCCTTTAATTCTGATTTAATTTTTATACACAATACAATCAAGTAAGCAATATAGACATAATTATATTACTTATTATAAATACTATAAGTCCTCCCACAGCTATCCAAGACTTTGGATGAGCAAAGTTTACTGTCCAACCTACACCCAACCTTTTCTCTACCATCCAAGCTGGATCATTTTTATTATAATAAATACTTCCTAGTATCCATTTATCATCATCATCTTTATATAACTCGTCTTTTTCACCTTTTGTTTCAATATTTCTTCCACCTTGACCAACTTTGATAAAAACAATGATAAATATAATCATAGTTATCATGAAAATTACCATAAATACATAGTTAATTATCATCGGATCAAAGTTAAATAATATAGATGCTTGAATTAAGGAAAACATAATAAGCATTTGTAGTATCATTACCATCATTAATATTGACCCTATTTTTTTAAACTTCCTCTTTCGAATAATAGCCTTCTCAATACTTCCACTATTTAAATCTACCTTAGAATTAATAATCACTTTATTTATTCCATATAATAATGCTGTTAAAAAAATTTGAACAATTGGAAATTGGTATATTATAAAGAAACCTCTTAAAGTCTCCTTTTTAAACACCCCAAAGCTAGTATAAGGAATATCCATCACCTTAGGTAATGCATCATATCTATACATAGTTACTAAAATACTTACTAAAGGAAAGATAAATAATAATAAAAACCATTTTGAATCTATAGGTTTTATCTTTTCATCCTTTTTAGGCTTTCTTAGAGTAGTCTCTACCACTACTACATTTCTTTTAGTATAAGTCCAGTCTCTATGCTTTTTTAAGGTTTTAACCTTTTTATAATATGGAATATATACTATAAAGCTTATTATTAAACTACCTATAATAAGTATTGCCATTATAAATCCTAAAGTATTTTCACTATAGTTATCAAGATTAAAGAATAAAATATTTACTCCTAAGAGCATAATAAAAAATATGATTGAAATAACTATTCTATAAGATTTTTCTATATCTTTTAGCTCCTTTTCTTCTTGATATTCCTTAGGAAATCTCACTCCAAAGAAAATGCCACTATTAGATGTTTTGTTCACAAAAAAACTAGTTAAAAATATAAATAATAACATGAAATTCATAAATGCTAAGAATAACCACTTATCCATATTAGCTATCCTCCTTCTTAAATCCACTAAAAATAGCGTCAATATAGCTCTTTATATCTTCTTTACTTATACCTCTATTAAAGCACTCAGCCATATAATACTCTAACTGGTAATTTAAGTTTTCATTAAACTCCTCGTTAGAGCTCTTTAAGCTAAGAGATACAAAAGCTCCTTTTCTTCTATCTATTTTAATATATCCATCATCCTTTAAAAGTGAATATGCTTTATTAACTGTATGCATATTCACTCCAATATCATCAGCTAACCCTCTAACGGATGGAAGTTCTTCTCCTTCTTCTAGTTCTCCTCTTGCTATACCTTCAACTACCTGATTCTTTATCTGTACATATATAGGTATATCTGAGTCAAAGTCTATTTTTAAAATCAAAATCTCATCTCCTATTTAACTCCTTAGTTTATTAAACAACTTTTCTCCCTTAGTTTTCAATATTGTACATACTAATAATATCAAAAGTAATAGTAATAATGCTATAACCCCTAGATATAAATTTATATTTGTAATCGCAAATACCTTGTTAATTCCAATAGTTATAAAAATCATTACAACTACAAGCACTGCTCCCATAAGAATACTTATCATAGAACTTAAACTTTGCTTTACAACCTGTACTTCTGAAGTCCAGTCTAACTTAGGGAAAAATAAGTTAATCAAAAGGCCCCCAACTGATACTAAAATAGCTAATAGTGTAGGAATTAATATAGTCCACATAAAATTTATTAGGGTTAATTTAAAGGCTATGGCAAACATAATTGAATCCACTACTATAGTTGGTATTAGTAAAAGAATATTAACTCCTATCTTACCAATGAATATATCTTTAACTTCTAGTGGAGATGATTTTAAAATCCACAAATTTCTTCCTTCAATTGATATAGATGAACCTGTAGTGCAAGTTAATCCTATACCAAAGGATAATATTATAAGTGGTGCAAATTGCATTACCTGTTTTAATAGTGGTGCTAGTACCTGAAGGTCTGAATCACTAGATTGTGCCATCTGATCTATGAGAAAATCTCCTCCCATAACTAGAGATGATACAGCAGCTACCGTTACTAAAACTATACCTATTATTGTATTTGTAACATATACAGAAGATGAAAAATATCTTTTTAATTCTTTCTTTATTAAGGCTCCTCTTAAAGTACTTGTTTTTAAGGACCTTAATTTATAATTAGATCTTTTAAAAGTTTCTCCGAGTCTTAAATTTATTGACTTAAAGCTTCTAGCAAAGATTGTTAAAAATATTATAAAAGGAATTATAGACCATAAAATAAATTTAGTCATAGATAATAAGCTTAAATTAGCTAAAGCATCCGTAAAGTAATAAGAAGGTGGATAAATAGTTTTTATCCCTTGGATTATAGATGTACTGTTCTCTATAACTATATTTATAATCTTATCCATTTTAAATGAACCTATCATTACTACAACTACAACTATCAAGGTTCCTATATTTAAAATTAAAGTTTTACGTTTCATTCTTGAAGATACATAGCTAAGAGCAAAGGCTATAATAGCTGCCATAACTATAGGTATAAGCGGAATAAAAACTATTCCTATGAATAAATAAATAAAAAATATACTACTTGTACCAGATTTCATAAAATAAACTATAGCTGGTGGAATTGTTACTAATGCTACAAATAAATAATTTAATAATAATAATTCAATCATCTTACTAGCTAAGATTATACCTGGTTTTATTGGTAAACTCATTAAGGTTTCAAAATCCCTCGAAGAAAAAAGAACACCCTGAGCCTTGTATACAGATGTAAAAAATGAAAACACAGTACTAAGAATCATTGCACTCATCAAAATAAGGCTTAAATATCCATACTGACCTAATTGCTCTACTATAGCCAAGGAATACATTACAATTAACATACCTATAGAAAATATGCCTAGTAGTATTGCTAAAAATATGGATACGTTTTTTATTTTTTCACTCTTTGATTCTTCCTTTAGGAATTTATTTATTCCCCAAGTATTCATAATGCTATTTTTTAATAGAACTTTTAAATTACTCATTGTCAATCAACTCCATAAATATTTCTTCTAGACTACCATCACCTTTAACTTTATTGGTGTCTCCTGAAGCTACTATCTTTCCACCTTTAATAATAGCTATCTTATCGCATAATTTTTCAGCAACTTCTAGCACGTGAGTAGAGAAAAATATAGCTCCTCCTTCATTACATAATTCTCTCATAAATCCTTTTAAAATATGTGCTGCTTTAGGATCAAGTCCAACAAAGGGTTCATCTAGAATTAGTAATTTAGGCTTATGAATAAGTGCTGATATAAGGGCTAACTTTTGCTTCATACCATGAGAGTAGGATGAAATTAAATCTCCTAGAGATTTTGTAAGTTCAAAGGCTTCACTATACTTTTTTATAAAGGCCTCTCTTTCTTCCTTTGATACCTTAAAAATATCTCCTATAAAGTTTAAATATTGAATGCCTGTTAAGGAATCATATAAATCTGGATTATCAGGAATATATGCTATATCCTTCTTACATTCTATAGGACTTGGCTTTATGGAATTACCATTTATTAAAATCTCTCCTTCTTCAAAATCTAAAATTCCTACTACTGCTTTGATAGTAGTAGTTTTTCCTGCACCATTATGACCAATAAATCCAAAGATTTCTCCTGGTTTCACTTCAAGAGATATACTATCTACAGCCTTTTTACCACCACTATAAGACTTTGAAAAATTATTTATCTTTAACATTTTACATACCACCTTATTTGTTATATCTGTTATATATAATATATAACAGATATAACAAATGTTCAAGCATTATTAAATTTTAAAATAAATAAAAAGTTAGGTTTTATTTAAATTTAATAACCTAACTTTTAACTTAATAATTTTTCATTATTTACCTTTTATTTTATTTATAGCATAATCTAGAGTTCCATCTAAATTATTATTATTCTTTCCACCACCTTGAGCTTGATGACTACTTCCTCCACCTTTACCATCAATTAAAGTTATTGCATCTTTTAATAGTTCATTCATAGATATTCCTTTAAAATCCTTTGATGCTGCAAAGATAAGGTTTGCTCTTTCTCCATTTTTAATTGCCATTAATGCTATAGTATTGTTATTTTCAATAATCTTTGAAGTTACCTTATTTACATACTTAGTATCTTCATTATCATAAACTTTTTTAACTATAGTTATATTTTCTACTTTCTCCCCTTTTTCAACCATATCTTTTACTTCATAAGCAGCTACTTCTTCACTTAGCTTTTTATTTTTTTCTAGAGCAGCTTTAAGATTTTCGTTCATATTTTTTATGCCATTTATAGCCTCATCTTCACTGGCATTTAAATATCTACATACTCTTGTAGTAAATTTATCTTTTCTAAAGGAATCTTCTATTGCTCTTTTCCCTGATACATATTCTATTCTTGTTGCTCCTTTATGTTTTTCCCATCTTCTTACCTTAATCATTCTTAGTTCTAAGGTTGACTTTGGATGTACTCCACAACATGCATTAATATCTAAATCTGAAATCTTAACAACTCTTATTTCTTCATTAGTATTAGGTAATGCTCTTCTTAATCCCATCTTCTTTAACTCTTTTTTATCTGGAACTAAAAATTCTACTTGAAGATCATCTCCTATAATTAGATTTGCAGCCTTTTCAGCTTCTCTTATCTTTTCTTCTTCTAATATTCCCTCTATATCTACAGTACATATTTCTCTTCCCATATGAAAACCCACTGTATTTGCATTAAATATTTTATAAAAACACCCTGATAAAACGTGCTGTCCAAGGTGTTGATCCATGCAATCCCTTCTTCTTTCCCAATCTATAGAGCACTTTAATTTATGAAGCTTTATAGGCTTTTTATTAAGAACATGATATATAATACCCTCTTCTTCGTAAACATCTATTACTGGTTCATTTTCTATAAATCCTAGATCACAAAATTGACCTCCACCTCCTGGGAAAAAAGCTGTTTTATCTAAAACCACATGAAACTTCCCATCTTTCTCTTCTACCTTCTCTAATTCAGCTACAAATTCTTTAATATATTGATCTTTATAATAAAGCTTCTCCATTGTCTCTCTCTCCTTTAACCAATGTATAACTAAAGTTCTAACTTTAGCCTTAATTTAAATATTACTTTGTCTTTAAATCTCTATATCCTGTAGATAAGTTAACTACATTCCTGAGTTCCTTTCCCTTTATAAAGCGTTCTAAATTATTAACAGCAATTTTAACTATACGATGGTGGGTTTCCTTTAGATTATAATTTCCAGAAACATGAGGTGTAATTATTGCATTTTTTATTCCCCAAATCCTATGATCCTTTGGCAATGGCTCAGGGTCTGTCACATCTAAAGCTGCTCCTAAAAGTTTCCCACTTTCTAAAGCATCACAAAGTGCTTCAGTATCTATAGCTGTACCTCTACCTACATTTATAAGTACAGAATCCTTTTTCATTTTAGAAATTTTCTCTTTAGAGAATAATTTATAGGTTTCCTTAGTTTCTGGTAAACTTAATGCTACCACATCTGCTTTAGGCAATAACTCATCAACCTTATCCATAAGATATAATTCATCTAAATATTCAGGTTTATTAGTATCACTTCTTCTTACTCCTATAGTATATCCACCTAGAGCTTTTATTCTCTTGGCAAAGTCTCCTCCAATATCACCAAGTCCAATAACTAAAGCAGTACATCCACAAATAGATTTAACTTCACCCTCATTCTTCCAAAGACTATTATTTTGATTATCCCTATAAAGGTATAACTTTTTATATATAGAAAGTAGTACACCTATCATATGTTCTGATATAGCGAGTCCATAGGCTCCACTTGAATTAGTTAGTTTTACTCCCCTTGGAAGCACCCCTTCTTTTACAAATAAATCAGCTCCTGCACTATCAAGTTGTAACCACTTTAAGTTTTTACATCCTTTAACCATATCTAATGGAGGATTACCTATAATTATGTGAGCATCTTCAAGAGTCTCCCTATTTATCTCTTTAGCTGAAGTAAATATAAAATTAGATCCAGGTGCCACTGACATTAAATCAATTTTATGTCTATCGTCCATAGGCATTAATACAACTACATTAATTTCTTTTTCCATAATTAATCACTCCTAATATATTAAATTTCTAAAAATATTTATTTAAGACAATGAATATGTTCCTTAACTTCATACCAAGGTACTGCATACCCTACACCCTTCGCACAAAAAATTGAAGATGATGTGTATTCAGGATCTATATCCTTGTTATAGCTTTTAGCTTCTATAACCTCTTCTGGATTATGACATATATCATACCCATGAAATACCAGACTTAAGCTGCCCTTTCCCTTTGTGAATGCTTGAAAGTCCAAAGCATAATTCATAAAGGTAGCTACAGGACCTCTTCCTTCAATTATAACTCTTTCTCCATAACTTTTAGGCTCATTAAAGCTACCACTCATTTTTTGAATATCACTGATAACTCTACCAATTAAGTTTATCTCTACATCTATTTTAAATTTGTAATAGGGTTCTAGTAATAGATTTTTAGCACTTTCTAATCCTTGTCTAAGGGCTCTTTTAGTTGCTTCTCTAAAATCTCCACCTTCAGTATGCTTTAAATGTGCTCTTCCATTCATAAGGGTTATTTCTATATCTGTAATTGTACTTCCTGTAAGTATTCCCTTGTGATCTCTTTCAAATATGTGAGTTCTTATAAGATTTTGATTTCCTGTAGTTAAAAAATCACTGTGGCATTTATTTTTAAAAGTAATCCCAGATCCTCTATGCCCTTCTTTTAACTTAAAATAAACCTCTGCATAGTGGCGAAGAGGCTCAAAATGTCCAAAGCCGTCCACTTCTCCTTCCATGGTTTCCTTATATAATATTTCTGGGGTTCCAAAATCCACTGATAAGTTAAATCTATCTTTTAATATTTCCTTTAAGACTTCTAGTTGTATTTTTCCCATTATACTAATATGAAGCTCTTGTAACTCCTCGCTCCACACTACATTCAGACTATTTTCTTCACTTTCTAAAATTCTAAAGCATCCTAACACTTCTCTAGGGTTTATACTTTTATCAAACTCTACCTTTGCTCTTAAGGTTGGAATCATAAAAAACTCATTTAAATCTAAAACTCCTATGCCCATACCAGTTTTTAAAGAGCTTATGCCTATAATTCCAAAAATTTCACCTGAAATAATTTTATCCTTACTCTCATATTTATTTCCATTATAACTTCTAATTTCATTTATTTTTTCTCTTATTTCTTCTCCATTCGTACTATATATAATTTCATCCTTTACCTTTAACTCACCCTGTAATGCTTTTATAAATGTAACTCTATTACCTTTTTCATCATATTTAATCTTGAATACTCTACCTTTGAAGCATTTATTATCTTTTATCTCTTCATAGTTAGTATAACTAAGACTATTAAAGTTCTCTAAAAACTCTTTTACACCTTCATCTAATAAAGCTGACCCTTTTAAAGCTATAAATATTTTCTCTGACTTTATAAGCTCCTTTAATTTATCTACCCATAAGTAGTTGTCATAGCCTTTATCTAGATAGGTTTCCAGTAATTCCTCATTTCTTTCAGCTATAAATTCTATATTTTCTTTACTTAAATTATATAAATCTTCTTCAACTAAACAAACTTCACTACTTAAGTTATTTCTTATCTCATGGATAACCTTTTGTAAGTCAGCACCTTCTCTATCTGTTTTATTTATAAATATAAAAGTAGGTATATTATTATTTCTTAGTAGCTGCCATACTGTCTCTGTGTGACCTTGCACTCCCTCTACTGCACTTATTAAAAGGATAGCATAATCTAGAACCCCCATAGCTCTCTCCATCTCTGGCGAAAAATCTATATGTCCTGGAGTATCTATTAAATAATATTCTGAATCTTCATAATTAAAAATTCCAATATCAGAAAAAACTGTAATACCCCTTTCTCTTTCTATATTATGACTATCTAGAAAAGCTTCTTTGTGATCAACTCTTCCTCTAGTTTTTATACTCTTTGTATGATAAAGTAATTGCTCAGAAAATGTAGTTTTACCTGCATCAACATGAGCAAAAATTCCTATGGTTTTTTTCACTATAAACTTCCCCTTTATTGTACAATATCATTAGATTTATTTTACCACAATATTCTTTTATGTTTCAGTTATAAATGCAACTTCCCCTAAAACTTTATTTATATAAATAACTTTTATTACTGGTAGATATATTATAACAATTTAATATTGTTATAATAATTAAAATCTCTATTACAAAAAACCACTCAATTTGAATTTCTTCATATTAAGTGGCTTGATTTATTTAATGATTTCATAATCATCTTTTTTTGATTTCTCTATATATTATCTCATTCATTGCTAATTTCCTCTTTTTTATTAAATTCTCCTGCCCACTCAAAAGCCTTTTTAGATGCTATAACTGCGATAACCTCGTTAATAACCGCTGCCGCCGCAATTGTTCCTTGGATGACCTTAGCGTATTCTGGTGCTGGTCCTGATAGAACAGAAACAGTTATACCTGTAAATACGAGAGATACACCTGAATGAGGAAGCAATGTGAGTCCTAAATATTTTTTTACGGTTTCTGGTGAATCTGTTATAACAGCTCCGAATAATGCTCCACCATATTTACCTACAGCTCTTGAGATGATATAAATAGCAGTAAATACTCCGGCACCTAAAATCAGATGATAGTCAAGTGGTGTTCCAAGATTTAAGATAACTACAATCATAGAAATACCAAGAATAGGATTAAATGAGTTCATAATTTGCTCTAGACGTTCTTCTGAAATCATATTAGAAAACGTTGCTGAGAAAGCCATACCAATAAGCATAAAGTTAAGTACAGGCTTTAGTAAAACTAAATCGTTAAATATGAAACCAACACCTGCTGATATTAGTATGGTTGCACTCAGTAGCAATACAGTTACTTTTGGTGAACATTCTCTTTTCAGTACAAATCCTGCAAGCAATCCTACAACAATCCCAATAATAATTGGTAATAAAATTACAAGTAATATCATATAAGCCGGTAGTTTTTGCTCAGATAGATTGGCAGATATAATAGAAATAGTTGAAAAAAATACAATTACTCCTACCATATCATCAAGGGCTGCCATAGGAATTAATGTTTTAGTTACAGGTCCGTCTGTTTTAAACTCACGTACAATAGAAAGTGCTGGTGCTGGTGCAGTTGCAAGAGCAATACCTCCAAATATAAATGCAAGATAAATAGGAAATCCTACAAAATAAAATACAACCCCAAATACCAAGCTCACAATAAAAAATGTTCCTAATGATTGGGTTAATGTTGTTATGATAATTTGCTTGCCCGATTTTTTAATTTTCTTCCAAACAAGCTCCGTGCCTATTAAAAGTCCCACTACACATTCTAAAATATGCATAATTGGTTCATACCAATGAGCATTTAAAACTGCATCATTTACAACTCCAAATGCATGTGGTCCAAGTATCATACCTGTAAGTAACCATCCTAGAATAGCAGGCAACTTTATCTTTGAAACAAGCTTACCTACAATAAAAGCAATTGCAATTGCCACTAAAAGCCTTAAAATTAATAATATCATTGTTTCTACTCCTCCTTTGAAATACCATAAAGCATAATATTCAGTATTTTTGACAGTTTCAGTTCGTGCATTTCTATTAGTGAATTAAAATCCAGATTTTCATAAGCTTTACTTTGAAAATAACCATTGAACATTTCTTGAAAAACAAAGAAGTATTCCATTGCTTCTTCTTCTGTAATATTATCTCGTAGTGTTACATTACTTAATGCCATACGATAGTGACTTATATTAAGTGTGTCAAAATCAGCTCTTAAGTCTTTGATTTGTTCTTTCAAATGTACAGGTGGTTGTAAAATTGCATGAAAGAATATATGACTATAATAATTATTCTCTTTAAAAAAACGATACCTTAAATCAAAATAATTTTGCATGTACTTCTGAAAATCCAATTGGTCAAATTCTTCTTTGCTAAGATAATCTACAAGCTCATCAAAGCAAACCTTAACACATTTTAAAAATAACTCATCTTTATTTTTAAAATAGTGATAGATAAGTCCCTTTGAAATTTTGTTATCGTTGCATATATTATTCAGCGAAGCATTTTCATATGTCTTTGTTCCAAACTCCGCTATGGCAGCATTTAATATTTTATCTTTACTTATCTGACTTTTCTCTTTTTGATTCATAATACCCTCCAAATATAAATATTGACCATATGGTCTATTATATATTATCAAAAACAAACCACATGGTCAATAATATAAATAATTTTACTAATAATTTTTTATAACAAGTTAAATCTTAAATATAAATTTACTTAATTTTTGTTTATAAATATAAAAAGAGCATCCTTTCTTAAGAATGCTCTCATAATTATATATTTTATTTTTTTATACCACACATACTAAACAGTTGATATGGCTGACCTTTACTTTCATTCTCTTTTATGCCTGAATAAAATACCCTTGAACTTGCAACTTGGAATCCTGCTTTCTTTAGCAATGTTTCCATCTCTCCAATTTCAAACCCGTTATGTCCATTAAATCCATGTAATTCATCATGGAATCCACCATCATCAGGACACAAATCTACAACTACTAACTTTCCATCCTTATTAAGTAGCTCATGTAATTTCTTTGTTACCTTTGGTAAATCTTCTATATGGTGAAAAACCATGGATGTATAAATCACATCAAATTTCTCATCATCGTTAAATTGAAATAAATCCCCACACCAAGTTTTCATATTTTTTATTTTGTTTTTTTCTATTTTTAATTTTAACTGTTCTATCATTCCTTCAGATAAATCCATCATCAATATATCAGAAAATCTATGAGTTAAATTTTCTGATATAAGCCCTGTACCACATCCAAATTCTAAGGCTCTTAAATTGTTATCTTTATCC
The DNA here is from genome assembly GCF_002390995.1 of Clostridium sp. UBA4395. NCBI lineage: Bacteria > Bacillati > Bacillota > Clostridia > Eubacteriales > Clostridiaceae > Clostridium > Clostridium sp. UBA4395. The sequence continues at coordinate 22,740 of NZ_DGRF01000053.1, read as the reverse complement.
AAATAGTTTTCTATTTCAGTACTAATTTTCTTTGCTCTTTGAACCCTATATCTTGTATCCCATTTTTGGGACTCCTCATCAAAATGCATATCTTCATCCCCTTAAAATAAATTTATCCCTTTAGCTTATACTTCTTCTTTGCCTATATCTTTTTTAAATAATTTATTTATAAGAATATAGCCTCCAAGAATTATAACTATTCCTAATGCCCATTTAAAAATCTCTGGAATATCTACAGCCCTAAGTAGATACCTAAAGCCATCCGCAAGTAAAAATCCTATTATCCAATAGACTATTGATTTAATATCCTTCATTTTAATTATATAGATTTTGTCTTAACATATATAAGGCAAACCTTTCCCCCTTTAAATTAAATACTATATACATTTTATCATATATTGAAATATAGGTTAAGTAAGGTAAAGTTAATATTTTATCTTAATAGTCTTAAAATAAACTCAGCTGTTCCTCTTCATAATTCTTTCTATAACCTTTAATTATATCTTTCATTTTGTATATAATTCCATATTTATCACATTCCTCAGTGAAAGTCTTCCAAAGCTTCTTTGCATTAGGAGATTCACATTCATATCTATCACCATAGGTATTAATATATTTACTAACTAAGTTCTCCCTTTGAAATAGTCTATTTAATTGTTCATAGTAATAGACCCTTTGATTCCCTCTAAGGGTAAGTCCCATTCCATAGGCAAATATGAACTTTGCTCCTGAATTATGCGCTTCTCTAATTATATTTCTTATATTTTCTTCTGAATCATTTATAAAAGGAAGAATTGGCATAAGCAATATTCCTGTATATATCCCACTATCACTAAACTGTTTTATAGCCTTAAATCTTTCGCTACTAGATGCCACATTAGGTTCTACCCTTTTACATAGCTCATCATCAAAGGTAGTTACAGTTATTTTTATTAACACAGGAGAGTGCCTTGAAATCTCCTTTAATATATCAATATCTCTAGTAATTAAAGGGCTCTTGGTGGCAATGGAAACTCCAAAATTATACCTATTAATCTCCTTCAAAGCTTCTCTTGTTAGCTCATATTGTTTTTCAAATGGATTGTAAGGATCACTCATAGCGCCTGTTCCTATTACACCCTTTCTCCTTTTTCCTTTAAGTTCTTTTCCTATAGCTTCTACAGCTTTTTCCTTTGCTCTAACTCTATCAAAATCTTCTATTTGATAACATTCACTTCTGGAATCACAATAAATACATCCATGACAACAACCTTTATAGATATTCATATTGTAATTTATATCAAACCATGAATTATTAGGTATATATTGAGATATTAATTTTTTTGCAGATATATATTCCATGCTAATCACCCCAGCCTAAATATTAGTTATTTAAATTCAATTTATCTAGGTCATTCTCTGTATAGACTTCAACTCCATTTTTCATTAATAATTCTGCTACCAATCCATTACCTTCTATTAATTTTCCAGAAAATTTCCCATCATATACCATACCGTACCCACATGAAGGACTTCTAGACTGTAGTATTGCCTTCTTTATACCAGCAACTTTAATAATTCCTAAAGTTTTCTCTGCTCCCTTTAAAAAACTTTCGGTTAAATCATTACCGTCCTTACTAATTACTCTTTTATTAGAATTTTCATCTATAAAAATCTCACAACAAGCCCTTGGAGTAGGCAAACCAGCTAATTGTTCTGGACATATAGCTATGCCCTTCCCTGCTTTTACTAATTCGGCTACATATTTATTCTCACTATTACTTCCATTATATCTACAATTAACTCCTGCTAAGCATGAACTTACTAAATACATATATAGTCCTCCTTTGTTTTTTATCTATAACTTATACTACAATGCCTAATAGTAATTTATATATATAATTATATCATAGCTTATTTTCAAATTAATATATCTTAACTTTCTATGGAGATATAGGTATAATAAAATATGAAGTTTATTCTAAATAATCATAATTAGAATAATATCTAAATTTAATTATGTAAGATAACAATCTAACAAATTTAATTTTAAGGAGTTGACATCATGAGTAGTTTAATTCTTGAAGGTGGAACCTTTAGACCTATTTTTAGCGCTGGTATAATGGATGCCCTTTTAGATAATGATATTATGTTTCCTTATTGCATTGGTGTTTCAGCAGGTATTACCAATGGCTTTTCATATATATCAAAACAAAAGAAAAGAAATTATGACATTCTAATTAACCATAGACATGATAAAAGATATATAGGCTTTAGAAACTTTTTTAAATGTAAAAGCTTATTTGGTTTAGATTTTGCTTTTGATGAGTTACCTAATAAGATTTATCCCTTTGATATGGATACCTTTAAAAGCTATGAAGGTAAAATTTTAGTTGGTGTGACTAATGCTAAAACTGGATTTACCGAATATTTAAATGGTAAAGATTTAGATGAAAAATGCAATATGTTAAGAGCTAGTTGTGCTATACCTCTTTTCTTTCCTCCAGCTATAATTAATGATAATGAATATTTTGATGGAGGCATCTGTGATCCTATTCCTGTATTAAAAGCCATGGAAGATGGAAATGAAAAACATCTAATTATTTTAACTAGACCTAAGGGATATGTAAAAGATTTAGGTAAAGGCAATATTTTTGCTGCTAAAGTTTTAAAAAAGAAATATCCTAATTTAGTAAAGCCTCTTCTTACACGTCATGAGCTTTACAATGATAGAGTTAAGTATTGTGAACAACTTGAAAGAGATGGCAAAGCTATAATTTTAAGACCTACTGCAGAAGATGGTATTGATAGCTTTGAAAAAGATCTTAATAAAATTAAACACGCCTATAACCACGGATATAATATAGCTTTAGAAAGAATTGATGAAATAAAAAAATTCTTTAGCATTTCATAAAAATATTTATGAATAAAACTATTTAAATATTTACCTATAAACCTATGAAACTATATAAATATTAATATATAAAACTAGTTAACTATGAAAATAGTTAACTAGTTCTTCTGTTCATGCGGGTTTCAGAGAATTTACTATTTAGAATATATAGTTATTGCCCTCTTTAAAATAGGAATATCTACATCTAAAATTAGTATAAACAGACTTATATCCCACCATAAATTATTCCTAGTATTATCACCAATACTGTTATAAGGGTAAAACCATATTTTGAAAACATAAAAAATTTATTTCCTAACTTTCTCTTAGCACCTCTATTTATTTCTTCTAACACCTGTTCTTTGTTGTACATAAAGTAAAACACAATAAATACCAGTAGTGCTGCTAATGGTGATATTACTATAGTAATTACATCTGCAAAGTTACTAAACAAATTCATATTTAAATTTAAAGGTATTGATAATATAAAGGCTACTACAGCTATTAAAATAGTAGAGGTTTTTCTACTTAATTTTGTTTGTGCTATAAAAGATTCTACTGGCCCTTCTAGCATATTTATTGAAGAGCTTATTGCTGCAAATAGTATGCTTAAAAAGAATAATATCATAAGTATTTGTCCACCAGGTATAGCCTTAAATATAGTTGGTATTGTTATAAATAATAGAGGTGGACCTGCTGCTGGATCTAAGCCAAAGGCAAATACTGCTGGCATAATAACAAAGGATGCTAATAATGCCGCAATAGTATCAAGTACCGCGGTACTTACTGCAGACCTTGGAATATCTAAATCCTTCTCTACGTAACTACCATATACCACCATTCCGCATCCATTTAAGGATACTGTAAAGAAAGCTTGACCAAGTGCCATTACCCATGTATTTATCTTAAATAGGTATGACCATTGTGGTGTTAATAGATACTTCACCCCATCTATCGCCCCAGGTAAAGTTAATGATCTGATGGCTAACAATATAAAAATTCCAAAGAGCATAGGCATTATAATTTTATTAATTTTTTCAATTCCTTTAGATATACCCATACATACAATTACTAGAGCCAGTACTATGGCTAATAAATTCCATGGTATAGTTTCAGTGCTTCCTGCAAAACTATCAAAGTACTTAGATATATCAATATTTTTTATATTTCCACTAAGGCTAAGTCCTAAATACTTAATTATCCAACCTACTACCACATTATAAAACATAAACACTCCTGCAAGTCCTATGGCTGGTATAAATCCAAAGAGAGTGCCTCCCTTTAAACCTTTATTCTTAAACCCTTTTTTAATTCCTGTTAAAGCTCCTCCCTCAGCACCTCTTCCAAATGCGAATTCTGTAATTAGCCCTGTGGATCCTAGTATAAGTACAAAAATAAAGTATGGAATTAAAAATACAGCTCCCCCATTTTGACCTAACCTGTAAGGAAACATCCATATATTCCCCAGTCCTACTGCTGCTCCAATACAAGATATCACAAATCCTGCTCTACTTGTAAAGTTTTCTCTGTTTTTCATGTTCTAAGCTCCTTCCTAAAATAAATAAAACCACATAGATTGATTCCATGTGGTTTAAATAAGAAGGCATCAAATATAAAAACCACATAGATATATCTATGTGGTCTAATCACTAAACATTTGAGTGTAGCAAAACTTCCCAACCATCATAGACACAAACCAAATTTGTTAAACTGGCTTGCATCTATAATTGTTTATAAATACAAACCCTATCTATAATAGCTAAGATAATATGCCATATTAACTTTTGTTGATTTAAAGTTAATTTCTCTACTCATTTTAATTCTCCTAAGTGTTATATTTTAATAAATAGTATCACGGATATTTAAGCTTGTCAAATATTTTTCATGCTAATATTTTTATTATATAATAATATTAAACTATAATCTTTATATTATTAAAAACTATTGAATTTCTATATTATATGGCGTATTTCTCCACTTGCATACATTAGATACTAAACCTATAGCTAAAATATTAATTAAAAGTTGGCTTCCACCATAACTAATAAATGGCATGCTTATTGAAACTGTAGGTGCTAATGTCAAGCTAACAGAAATACTTAATAAAAACTGCACTACAAATAATGCACAAAATCCACTTACTAGTAATTTACCATAGGTTTCTTTAGTACTTTTTCCTATTAAACCTATTCTTATTATGAATGCTAAAATTAAAGAAATTAGTATTATTCCAGCAATACATCCAAAGGAATAAACTATATAGGTAAATATAAAGTCTGTATGAATTTCTGGCAACATATTTGGTATAAAATTTGATCCCTGTCCAAATAATCCCGCCGATTCCCTTAAGTTAACTAGTTGATTATAAATCCATCCCATTCCATCTACATCTAATGAAGGATTAAAAAGCACACGAAATCTTTTTATTCTGTAAGGTTCACTAAACATACAAGATAAAAAGATAACCCCTATAGCTCCAAAGGAAGTTATAATATGCTTTAATTTCACACCTGATATAATCATCAAAGTAATAGCTGATATGGCATAGATAATAATGCTAACTGAAGCATTTCCAATAATAAAAAATATTATTGGTACAAAAGCAATAAAAATCCCTTTAAATATACTTTTAGTCTCATTCCAATTCCAATTATCAAACATTCCAGCTAAAGCAATGATTAGAAAAAAAGGTGCTATATTAAAAGCATTAAAACTAATTGGCCCAATAACTATCCATCCCATTGCTCCATTTATATAGCCTGTGTTTATAAAGATTTGGGATATCAACAGAATTATTACTCCACTATAAACATATTTAGAGTACTTTTTTAATCTTCTATAATCAATTTTCAGTAAAACTGCTGCTAATATGATTCCTCCTGATGCATAAACTATAGTTTTACCTAAAAAATTAGCATATGAACTGTGTGACAATGCATTATTCTTCTGAATGAAGCCTAAAGTAAATATGCCAACTAATATAAACAGAGCGGTTATACCTAAAAGCATCCAATCAGGAGATGCTTTATGAACCGTATTCAAATCCCTTCCTATAACTTCGTATGAACCCATTTGCATAATAGCTTTATCTATAGCTTCCTCCTCCGTTATTCCAACATCTCTGTAGTCTTGTATAATCTCTTCTATGTGATCTATAAGTTCATCTTTTATATTTTTATGAACTCTTTTATTTTTAATTAATCCACATACTTCTTCTATATACCTTTCTACCTTCGGATGGTTTACTGTAGACATAAATCTCCCTCCCCTAATACTTCATTAACTGTAGAACTAAACAATTTCCACTCTGCTTCTTTTTCTTTGAGAATTTTGTTACCATTTTCAGTTATCTTGTAATATTTTCTCTTACGCTTTCCTTCGCCTTCATCCCAGTAAGCTTCTATAAAATTTTCATTTTCTAAACTATGAAGAATAGGATATAGAGTTCCCTCTTTAAAAGAGAAAATACCCTTAGACCTTTCTTCTATCTCCTTAATCATTTCATACCCGTACATACTTTTTCGATTAAGCAGACTTAATATAAGTATTGTGGTGCTTCCTTTCAAAAGTTCTTTATTTATTTTCATAATTCCACCCCTTACCTCGGTTTGCTATACATCGTATATCTAGGTATAATTATATATGTATATATTTATATTGTAAAGTGTTTTTCCTCCTAATATTTTATGAATTTTGCTTTTTCCTTAATATATGTTATCATGGTATAAGTATATTTAAGGAGGTTGATGCATATGTGGGCTTTGTATAAGCTCAGTGTGTAATTAATAGTGCTTAGATTCATTTATATACTGAGCTTAATAAATCAACAAAAAATTATTAAAAATAAGTGAGGGATTTATTATGAAAAGTACAACATTTAAAGTATATGAAAGAAGCTCAAAGGAGAATTTAAAGAAGCTTAGAAATTTGGGAGAAGTACCTTGCGTAATCTATGGTGAATTTTTAGAAGAACCCATCTCTGCTAAGATGAATAAAACTGAACTGTTAAAAATGTTAAAAGGCAGTTTTAGTGGTTCTATCATACCAATTGATTTAGAGGGAAAAACTCTAAACTGTGTAGTTAAAGATATTCAAAAAAACAACCTACACGAAATTATACATTTTGATTTACAATATGTTAAACCAAATGAAGTAATTAAACTAACTATTCCTATAAATTATATAGGTCAAGAAAATTTGGAATCTAAAAGACTAGTTTTAGAAACCTTTAGACCATATCTTGATTTTCAAGGAAATGTAGAAAAGATTCCAGAATATATTGAAGTTAATGTAGCTAATATGCAATTTAATGATAAACTACTAGCTAAAGATATTAATATTCCAAGTGAAGTAACCCTTCTTACTCCTGAGGACACTATCTTAGCTGTAGTAAATGGCTAATGTAAAATGAAATTTAAATTTAAAAAAGTGCTGATCTTATAAAAGACTAGCACTTTTTTCTTATATTTATTTAAATTACGTATTAAAAAGATAACTGTTTAAATCCATTTCCATGAGCTTCATTCACATTCATTATGGATATAACTGCATTAGCATCAATATCTAGTATAGCTTTCTTGGCCTTTTCAACTTGTTTAGAACTCATTATAGAGTATATAACCTTCTTTTTCTCTCCTGTAAAAGCACCTTCTCCATGAAGAAAGGTAACACCTCTTCCCAAAAGTTCCAAGATAGAATTTTTTATTTCCTCTGGATTATTACTTATCACTATAATTAATTTTCTCTCATTAGTCATAGTAATAGCTTTATCTAGAATATATGCTCTTACAAATAGAGATATTAACGTATAGATAGTTATAGTTAGATCATTTAAAATTAACCCTGTAAAAACAATGACCCCATTTAATATAAATGTCATAGACGCTAAATTAACACCATACTTTTTCTTTAAAGCAATAGCTATTATATCCGTTCCACCTTCTGAAGCCTTATTTAAAAATATTATGGCCATACCAAAACCACATAAAACTCCTCCACTTATGCATGATATTAATAAATCATCTACTTTAATAAATCTAGTTATATCTTCAGTTAATATTAAAAATATGGACATTGATATCATACCAATAAAACTTAAAAACCCAAATTCCTTATTAATTACCTTAATTCCAAAACAAAATATAGGTATATTGATAAACAATGTAAAATACCCTGAAGGAATATCTGTTACATATTGTAAAAGTAATGCTATCCCAGCTACTCCCCCACTTAAAAACTTATGTGGAACTATAAACATATTTACACTTAAAGAATAAATTAAACTTCCTAAAAGAATTAATGATACTTGACCTAGTTTTTCTTTGATATTACTATCAGAGATAAATTGTTTAGTTACATATATACTACTCATTGTAATCTCCTTGTTTTAGCTAATATTATTAATGACCTTAAGATTAATCACTCCCCTGCATTTCATGTATATAAACTTATGTTTTTATACATGAAAAAAGACATCCTATACGGGATGTCTAGTATAACAATTAAAAGATTTACAAAAGTAGTTTCTCTTATGAAAAGCACTAAATACATCTTTCATGTTAGACACCTCCCAGTTTCCCCGTGGGTTTTTTGGTCTATATCCTATGGCAGGTCTCCTGACTTCATATCAACATATATTCTAACCTTCCCATTAACTAAGTTAACAGTGGCTTATCTAGAATACACTCCTTGTTACAGTGACGGGTTCGTGTTGGATTTTCACCAACTTCCCTTTTAATTTAAAGAATAAACTTTAAAACCATAAAATATATTTAATTTTATAGACTCATTATATCATTGTTTATAGTAAATTTAAAGCCAAATCAACGATGTTATACATGAACCATATTTATTATTAAGCTTTATTTGCTTCACCTGCTTTAAATATAGCTATTTTAGTACATAGTGGGCCTATTAACTCATATATAACAGTTCCTGCTAATATTATAGTTCTAATCTGCGTACCATAAGCTGGTAATTCATTTTGAACTATAAGTGCTAGTCCAATAGCTACTCCTGCCTGTGGTACTAAAGTTAATCCTAAATATTTTTGAACTATAGGTTCTGATTTAGCTATCTTAGCTCCTAAATAAGCTCCTAAAACTTTACCAATAACTCTAGCTATTACATATCCTGCTCCAATTATACCCACAGTCTTCAAAACTGACATATCTAGTTCTAATCCTGATATGGTAAAAAACGCTATAAATATTGGATTAGTAAACTCATCTAATACAGTAAGTAATTTAGTTTTACCATCGGTAATGTTACTGATGGTTCCACCCATAACCATACAAGTTAATAATCCAGATAAATGTAATTTGTTGGCTACGCCAATAGCTAATAAAATTACACCTATAGCCATGCTCATAGTTTGCTCTCTACTGTTAGATAACCTATTAATAAATGCTAACACAAATCCTAGTATTATTCCTAAAATAGCAGATCCTATAATCTCTATAAAAGGATTCATTATTGACATCACTGTCAAAGCTCCTGTACCATTTGTTAAAGCTTTTGCAATAGATAAAGCTATTCCAAAAGCTATAACAGCAATGGCATCATCTATAGCAACTACTGGTATAAGAGTATTTACTAAGGGTCCCTTAGCTCTATATTGCTTTAGAACCATAATTGTAGCTGCAGGTGCTGTTGCTGAAGCTATTGCGCCTAGAGATAAACTAAAAGCTAATGGTTGCTTAAACACTGTTATCATAACTAAAGTTACAACTATTACCGCCATAAGTGCTTCAAATAAAGCTATAATTATAATTCCAGAACCAATTTTCTTTAAATCCTTAAAATTAAGAGAACTACCTATACTATAAGCAATAAACCCTAAGGCTGCCTCTGAAATAACTGTTAATCCATGGATAGCTTCAGTAGGTACAATCTTTAAAACAAAAGGTCCTATTATTATCCCTGCTACTAAGTATCCTGTTACCTTTGGTAGTTTAATATAACTTACTAGTAATCCTAAAAATATACCTGCAAGTATTACTATCCCTAGTACATATAACCAATTCATCTTTAACTTCAGTCCCTCCTATTTTTGTTGAAAGCTACCTCCAATTACTCTATTAACTGGAATTGTAAATGCTATTCCATTACCTGGACCATTTAATCCTCCAGTTACCTTGTTGATAATTTCTAGTGCCTGTTCTATTCTTTCTTCCTTTAAAACAGTAAATACTGTTTTATTAGATGATCTTCCTTTGTTTAATAACAATTGAAGTGAAGAAAACATACTTGCATCTTCACAGCTAGACAAAATGTTAGCCATTCCTACAGTATCAATAATTGTAGAGCCACTTATCCCTATGTTAGTAAATTCAATCATTATTTCCTCTAAATCTCTCGGATCATTTAATACAAATATAAGAACTTCCACATATACCCCTCCTATTCCTTATATATCTATTATATATTTTCAGTTGATTAAAATCAAATTTACATAAATTTTATTTAATTAAACTAAATTTAATAAAATGCATGAAATATTTATATTTCCTGTACACACACCAACTTACTACAACATATTATAAATTATATTGTATCAATAAAATGGAGTGTATTAATATGAGAATGGCTAATGATAAATTTAGTATTAACGATATAATTATGAATCACGGTATGCCTGAACCAACAGCCTATGCAGTAATCCAAGGTGGACCTTTAGCTCCTGAACTACGTGGCAGAGCATTATTTTGCACTTTAGATGATGGTATTATTCTTAGAGTATATGTTACTGGTATTCCAAGATACAACTCTGAAGGAAAACCTTCACTTTTCCACGGATTTCATATTCATGAGTTTGAAAGTTGTAATATAGGTGATCCAGGTGATCCTTTTAAAACTACTGGTGGACATTGGAATCCAACAAATGAACCTCACCCTTATCATTATGGAGATCTTCCACCACTAATGTCATCAAATGGTATTGCTGCAATGGATGTTTATTTAAGCAGATTTTCTATAAAAGATATTATTAGAAAAGCTATCATAATCCATGAAAATGCTGATGACTTTACTAGTCAACCTGCTGGTAATTCTGGGAAACGATTAGCTTGTGGAATAATAATGCCTACTTAGATACTGTTAATACTTATTAATTGTTAATACAAATTCTATATATCAAGCTTATAAATTTTATACTAAAGTAAAGAACTATATCAAAACATATCTTGATATAGTTCTTTACTACTTTATTTTACTACTTTACAATATTTCTTTTTAAAAATTCTTTTTTACTGTTTATAATATCATCTAAGGTTATAAAATTTATACTATCTCTACTAAATTCTTCATCACATATTCTAATACTCTGAGTTCTTATAAGATTATCTAAATACTGTTTTATCATTAATCCATTTTTTATTACTAAATTTGGATTACCATATATATCTATTATAGTTTTATTAATTTCCTCTTCTGCATCCTTCGATAAAGAATATCCCTTTTTACTTAATATACTTAATGCTATATTACATAGTCCTATATAGTCATAATCTTCAAAATCAAACCAAGTTGGAAATCTATAGTTAAAGGCTGGATTAGATAATACTAGTTTTTTCATTCCTTCTTTTTCTCCTGAAAGGATTAATATAACCTTATTATTTTTATCTAAGAATTTAATTATATCTGATACTATTTTATTATATTGCTGTTCCTCTAGGAGAAGGTCTACCCTATTTAGAAATAGCATTTTCCCTGAAAATTTACTAAATATATCTTCAATTTTTATTCCCTTATTAATCATTGCCATGAATTCATATTTATCCATTTCTACAATGTTTTTGGCTTTAACTATTCCCATACTATAATACATTTCTGAGAGAATATTAGCTACAGTTTTCTTACCTGTTCCATTTTCCCCTGTAAATATTATGTTCATATATCTATTGATATCTGAGCCTAATCCTAATTTCTTTCTTCTTTCTCTAACTTTTAAAAGCTTATATTGATTTTTCAAAAATTCCTTTGCATCTTCATTACCAACTAATAGCTCTAATCTACTATCTAGATTAAAGATGTTATCATCTTCAATAACATTTATATTTTCTACATCCTTAGCAGTTATAAGGTTCATCTCATAGACACTGATATCCTCTTCTACAATTCTTATGCTTTGATTTCTGATTAGTTTTTCCACATAATTTCTAACCATCCTACCATTTCCTGATTGTGCATCTGAGTTATTGTAGATTTCAACAAAGCTTTTCTTTAAAGCTATGTATCCATTCTTAGATAACTTAAACCCCTTTGCTTCAACAAGCTTTACAGCCATCTCAAAAAGTTCATTGGGATTATAGTCTGCAAAATTAGTCCATAATGGAAATCTTGACCTTAAACCTATGTTTACATCAAAGAATTCTTCCATTTCTTCTTCATATCCAGCTAATATAACTATTACTTCTTTAGAATAATCTTCAATTAACTTTAACAGAGTTTCTATGGCTTCAATTCCTAATGAATCATTGGCAAGGGTATATGCTTCATCAATAAATAATACTCCACCTAAAGCTTCTTTAAACTTCTCTTCTGTTTTCTTTGGTGTTTCCCCTGGAATTTCTGATACAAAACTTGATCTATCAGTTTCTACTAGTTGACCTACCTTTAATAATCCCATACTATTTAGCATTTCAGCTACTAATCTTGCTATGCTTGTTTTACCTGTACCTGGATTACCTGTAAATACCATATTTAAATTTTGCTCTATCTTAGTATTTACTCCAACAGATTTCCTTTTTTCCTGAGCAACTATAAGCTTATATTGACTTCTTAATAGTTTTTTAACGTCATCAAGACCTATTATTTCATTTAATTTTTCTTCTAAATCAAACTTTGCATTTGCTCTAAAGTTAAAGTTATCTCTATCTAATAAATCAATTTCCTTATCACTATTAGTTAGATACTTTTTAGAAGCGTCAATTATTGCATTTTCCACTATATTTCTTACAAACCTAGCATTACCTAAATCATTTTTTCCTGTAATTTGGTTTCTTGTAAATAAATCTATTAACCCTGCTTTTACATTTTTGGTTATTCTATACCCCTTAGATTTAGCTATGTTAACTGCTATTTCATACATTTCTACTGGGTTGTAATCTTTAAAGTGTATAGTATTTGAAAATCTAGATTTTAGACCTTGATTTATAGTTAGAAATCTTTCCATATCCTTTTCATAACCAGCTAATATGACTATTAAATTATCTCTATTGTCCTCAATGCCCTTAAGTAATGCATCTACTATTTCCTTACCTACCTTATCTTCTTCACTTTCACATAAAGAATATGCTTCATCTATAAATAGTACTCCTCCTAAGGCGGAACTAATTATATCATTTGTTCTCTTAGCTGTATCATTAATGTTCTCTGTAACGAAATCTGCTTTACTCACCTCTACAAATACACCTTTAGATAATATACCTAAGGCGTTTAAATATTCAAAGGTAACCCTAGCTGCATTAGTCTTTCCTGTGCCTGCATTTCCCGTAAATATCATATTCATAGATATCTTTGAAGTTTTTAGTCCAAGTCTTTTTCTTATTTTTTGTACCTTCCAATTATTTTCAACATTTATTATAAAATTCTTAAGTTCCTCTATACCTATTATAGAATCCAATTTATATTTTACTTCTTCAAGGGTAGGTACTAGATAGTTTTCTAACTTGTATATTTCATCATCTGATTTGCAATATATCTCATTCTTATCTACATATATTAAAATCTGACTTTCATTATAAAGTCCTTCCTTTTGTATTAGGTTCATAATTGGTTTGTAAATTTTATAGGATATATATTCACTGATTCCAAAATTGCTATCTTCTATGAAGTTTTCTTGTAAGAAACTACAAATTCCAAAGTTATCTTCCTCTTCATCTTTATTCTCTATTCCAAGAACTATATTTCCTTGCATATGCTTTTGTATACCATCTATTGACCTTAACACTTCTCTTCTAATTACTTTATTTTGTTCCTCTTCTGTAAGGCTTTCAGTATATAATACCTCTTCCCTATTATCTAAAATTCCATCTCCTATTACATTATCATCACTATTATAAATAAATATGAAAAACTTATTATGACAGATAAATTCTCCTATATTGTCTATATCCTTAATCTTTGCTTCAATAAGAAACTTATTTTTCATAATGTAGTTATCTTTTAACTTTAAACAAGTGTTAGGATATATTTCTGATAACACATTTAAAATATTTTCTGAAGCTTTTTCAGTATTTTTAAACATTATTACCTGTGAACTACTATTTAGTTTTTCATATAAGTCACTTAAAAAAGCATTATATCCTAAATTAAAATTGTAAGAAGCTAAATCTATTTCATCTATATGATAATCTTCAGCTATTCCTTCCTCATTAAGTTTTTCAAATAATAGCCTTACGCTAGCCTTTTTAAAAGTTCCTCGTTTACCGGCTAAAAGTAATATGCCCTTCTTATCTTCTTCAAACTTTTCTTTAAAATAATTGCACAATTTATGAATGAATTCTCCTTGCCCTATTATTTCATTATTCATTTTTTTTACTATATTTAAAAAACCATTACTTAAACTTTTGTCTTTCATATTAAAAATTTCACCCTTTCTTTTGTTTATGTAGTTATCTTTGTATTATAATTTCCTTACTAATTATATAGTTCTTCTAAACCTTTTAGTAATTGAATTTTACCTCTTGATATTAATAAATACCCTTTTTTCTCTAGTTCCTTAAGCTTTCTGCTTATTACTTCTCTTGAAGAATCTAATTCAAAAGCAAGTTCCCCATGGGTTGTATAAATTATTTTAGTATTCTTACTAAGTAATAATTTAACCAATCTACTTTCTAAAGATTCATGAATTCTAGCTTCTTTGTTTTCTATAACCCCTCTAAATTTTGCATATAGATCTTTATATATAACTTGCATAAATCTAAAATCACTTAATAAATAGGCTTTCACTATATCTGATGGTAAAATAGCAATTAAAGAATCTTGCATGGCTATGCCTTCAATATTTAGTGATTGACAATTTACAAAACAGCTTAATGCTTCATGACATAGCTCACCACGCTCTACATTGTATAAATTAGTTTCATTTCCCTCTTCTGTTACTTTTTGAACCTTTATAATTCCACTTATAACAAATAACATACCTATGCAGTTTCCACTATCTGTTTTTAAATACTCCTCACTTAATAAACTTTTAAAAATTACATTTTTTCTTATAATTTCATGGCTATCATCTATTTCTTTTAATACAGGATAAGCATCATACAAAGCTTCAAGTCTTTTATTAAATACATCTAAACTATTTAACATATTCCCCTCCTAAAAAAATTGCTTGTGTGACTATATCACATATTTTCTTTTAATTATACAGTTATAATATGCTTACTACAACATTTATAAAACAGGAGGATATAAATTTATGGAAAAGAAAATTGTTAAAAGAAAGGCTTATGTGGATACTAGCTACTGTGTAGCCTGTGGTGCTTGTGAAAAAGTCTGTCCCCTTGGAGCCATTGCTATTAACAAGGGTATTTTTTCAAAGGTTGATTATGATAAGTGCGTTGGATGTGGAAAATGTGTTAAAGCTTGCCCTGCATCTACTATAGAAATTAAGCAACTAGGAGGTAACTAATGAAAAAGAAGAAAAAGCATCTTTATGAATACCTTTGGATACTATCTTCCCTATATTTAATTTTAGGGTTATTTAATATACTCTTTGCTTGGCTAGGATTAATTTGTTTCATCGTACCTTTATTAATTTCAATAGTTAAAGGAAATAAAGGCTATTGCAATAAATACTGTGGTAGAGGACAACTA
This sequence comes from Clostridium sp. UBA4395, assembly GCF_002390995.1. NCBI lineage: Bacteria > Bacillati > Bacillota > Clostridia > Eubacteriales > Clostridiaceae > Clostridium > Clostridium sp. UBA4395. The sequence continues at coordinate 7,049 of NZ_DGRF01000053.1, read as the reverse complement.
TTAGATTTATTAGGTAATAAATTAAAATTATCAAGAAATAAGCCTATGCCTAAATTTTTAAAATCTAAATATTTTAGATACGGATTTTTAATTTTCTTTTTAACTATGTTCATTAATATGGTATTTAACACATATTTAGTTTTCCAAGGGACAAATACTTTAAAAGAAGTTCTTACTATACTTTGGACCTTTAAATTACCTTGGAATTTCACAGATTTATCCTATGTTTCTCCTTGGATAGCTCAATTTAGTTTTGGCTTCTACAGCTTAATGTTAACTTCAACTCTCCTAGGTATAATTACCATGGCCCTTTATAAACCGCGTTCTTGGTGTGTTTATTGTCCAATGGGTACCATGACTCAAGGAATTTGTATAATTAAAGATATGAAAAAATAGAGGGCTAGCCCTCTATTTCTATTATATCTAGAATCTAAAATCACGTTTTCCTTCATTAAGTTCTTTTAGGTGTTCCTCTACAATACCCTTAACTTTAGGATTAGGAATTTTCATAGCTTCATTTTTTATGACTTCTTCGCCTTTAGCTTTTGTATCTTCAGATGCATAATCCTCTAGATACTCTTTTAAAGTCATTAGGGCGTTAGGTAAACAACAGTTAGAAATTTGGCCTGATTTTACTAACTGCATAAATCTGTCTCCAGTTCTACCTTCACGATAACACGCAGTACAGAAACTAGGGATATATCCCATACCAAGTAACCAATTTACAATTTCATCTAGAGTTCTTGTATCACTGATATCAAATTGTGCTGAATTTTCTTCTTCTTTTTCCTTCTGAGCATATCCTCCAACACTTGTACATGAAGCTCCACTAATTTGAGAAACTCCAAGATGAAGCACTCTTTCTCTAGATTTTTGAGATTCCCTTGTAGATACAATAATTCCTGTATAAGGTACTGAAATACGTAAGATTGCAACAATCTTTGCAAATATATCATCAGAAATTCCATTAGTAAAATCTTCTGGATTTACTTCATCAGCAGGGCAAATTCTAGGTACACTGATAGTATGTGGTCCTACTCCCCTGGCTGCTTCTAAATGCTCTGCATGCATAAGTAATCCAACAAAATCATACTTATACATGTTTAATCCAAATAAAACTCCTATACCAACGTCATCTATACCACCCTCCATAGCTCTATCCATAGCTTCAGTGTGATAATTATAATCATGCTTTGGTCCTGTTGGATGTAATTCTTCATATAATTTTTTATTATAAGTTTCTTGGAATAATATATATGTTCCTATTCCAGCCTCTTTTAATTTTCTATAATTCTCAACAGTAGTAGCAGCAATATTTACATTCACTCTTCTTATAGCACCATTTTTATGTTTTATGCTATATATAGTCTTTATACTTTCTAATACATATTCTATAGGAGAATTTATAGGATCTTCACCTGTTTCTAGTGCAAGTCTTTTATGTCCAAGGTCCTGTAATGCAATTACTTCCTTTTTAATCTCTTCTTGAGTAAGTTTCTTTCTAGCTATATGTTTGTTTCCATGGTGATACGGACAGTATATACATCCATTAACACAATAATTAGAAAGGTATAATGGAGCAAACATAACTATACGATTACCGTAAAATTTATTCTTTATCTCCATAGCTAGCTCTTCTATTTTTTTATTTTCTTCTTCCAAATCACATTCTAATAGTACTGCTGCTTCTTGGTGGTTTAAACCTTTACATTCTCTAGCCTTCTCTATAATACTATTTATTAACTCTTTATTATTTTTATTTTTCTTTGCATATTCAATGGTTGATAATATTTCTCCATCTTCAATAAACTCAGTTGCTACCTTAGATTTTACATTATACATACATCTACTCTTCTTTCTTAATAAGATTTTAAGTGCTTTATTCTAATATATACCTAATTCGTTCTGATTTTATATATTTATTCTACTTCTTTGAATAGATCGTTTTTACAGTAATACCATCAAGCATACCCAACTTACCAGATAATGAACTAATAATATCATTAGTTGCATCTATAATTACGCTGATAACACACACCTCCTTGTCGCGATATGGTACCCCCATTCTCCCAACAATATATTGTCCATAGTCATGTAAAATATTATTTAATTTTTCTGTAGCTGTAGTATCCTCTACTATAATTCCAATCAATGCGATTCTTGTTTCCAAAGCTTAAGCTCCTCTCAAAAAAAATACTCTCTGCATCCCAATAGAGAGCAGAGATAGTATATCGCTATCCTATGACACCGCCTTATCATTTGGGCTAACCCTCCTGTACTTCAGAACGATTTAAATCTATTACTCTTCCTCCTTGGATACTTCCTTAGAGTAAGACCACATTTTTATTTTAACACCTATTACAAATATTATCAATTATTACTTATACATTGAAAAACACTTTAACTTTGTATACAATTAATTGGGACAACCATATAAAATATGAGAAATAGATTAACAAAAGACTAGAAAGGCTATTAATTATGGAAAATTTGATTTTATCAATTAATGTAGTTTTACCACTGTTTCTTACCATGGCTTTAGGATATGTATTAAAGCGATTGAAAATGTTTGATGACAATACTCTAAAGGTTACGAATAGTATCACCTTTAAGGCTTTTTTGCCTCTATTGTTATTTTATAATATATATAAAACAGATTTAAAAGGAGCTATAAATCCCAAACTTATTTGCTTTGCACTTATAAGTGTTACCCTTACCTTTATAGTACTATGCATTCTCATTCCCCTTATTGAAAAAGATAATAAAAAACGTGGTGTTTTGATACAAGGTATATTTCGTAGCAACTTTATAATATTTGGTCTACCTGTAGCATGTTCCCTATTTAGTGAGGACAAAGTTGGTGTTGTAGCTATACTAATAGCCACTGTTGTTCCTTTTTTTAATATGTTAGCAGTGATATCCTTAGAAATTTTTAGATGCGGAAAGCTAGATATTAAAAATACTCTAAAAGGAATTATTACTAACCCTTTAATTATAACATCAGCAATTGGACTATTCTTTCTTATCTTTGGAATAAAACTTCCAACAGCTATTGAAAAATCCATAAGTGATATATCACGAATTGCTACACCTCTTTCCCTTATTTTACTTGGTGGTTCCTTTTCTTTCACCGATGTAAAAGCTCACTTGAAACAAACTATTATAGGTGTAACTGGTAGACTTATTGTAGTTCCTAGTATTCTTATGCCTATAAGTATATGGTTAGGTTTTAGAGATATAGAACTTATAGCGTTAATGCTTATCTTTGCATCCCCTACTGCTATTTCTTCCTTCACTATGGCTCAAAAAATGGATGGTGATAGTGAATTAGCTGCCCAAATAGTAGTATTTACTTCAGCCTTTTGTATACTTACAGTATTCCTGTGGATATTCACATTAAAACAGTTTAGTTTAATTTAGGGAATAGATTAAATATATAGTTGGATTGTGTAAAAATAATCCGTCAACATGTTATAGATTGTATATTCTATCACTATAGTTTTCAACAGAGCCATTATTAAAAGAACTGTATGAAAATAGAATCACTTATTTCTATTTTCATACAGTTCTTTCAATTCTTAATTATATTTTAATGATGGTCACATCCATCATGATTACAAGTATGATTCATAGCGAATTCTGACAACTCACCATTTTTAAGCTTCTCTAAGTTTGTATTTATAGTTCCTTCTGCTGCTCTATATACCTTTATTCCTTGGGAATTTAACTTAACTATAGCCCCTTGACCAATACCGCCTACAACCACAGCATCTACTACTTCTCCTGATAATGCTTTCATTGGTTGACACATACCATGCTGATGACCTAAATCACCATTTCCTATAGTCTTAACCTCATTAGTTTCTAAATTACATACTACAAACATTGGAGCTGTTCCAAAATGTCCATATGGTACACTCTCCATACCTTCATTAGATTTAACTGGAAAACAAACCTTCATTACTCTTCCTCCTTTAATCTCTCTTTACAGCATTTCTTTACCAACTTACAATTTTTTTCACATTGTAAAGCATGAAAGCTCTCTAAACTTACATTAAACTTACCATCTATTGAGCATATGTCATCAGTAATTAATACATTAATAAATTCTATAGCTTTTTCTAAAACGTTCTTATTTAAGTCATAGATTACATGATATCCTCTTTTGTAACCTACAATTAAATCTACTTCTTTAAGAATTTTAATGTGTTGTGATACTGCAGCTTCAGAAATTTGTAAATGCTTAGCTATTGCCTTTGCACAAATATTCTTCTTAGATAATAATATTAGTATTTTTATCCTTGTCTCATCACCAATAGCTTTAAAAACTTTTACACTTTCTATCATATATACTCCTTTTATAATATAATTTAATTAAGTATTAACTTAATTAAATTATATTACTCTTAAGTGATTATATCAACTACAAATTAAAATATTCTATACAATAATTAAAGTTATTTTCTTTTAGCCCCTTTATATGCTCCAATACCACCTCTAACATTAATCACATTAAACCCTTCTTTAGTCAATCTCCTACAAGCAAGTGAGCTTCTCGAACCTGTTTGACACATAAGGTAATATTCATTTTCTTTTTTAGTTTATTATTAATGGTTAGATGGATTTCACAGTAACTAATTTTAGATTTAATTAATTTTCATATAAAATGCAATAAAAAAATAAGAACTATAAACTGAAAGTTTATAGCCCTTATTTTTTGACAGCCTAATGTTATATAATGTCCTCTTTCTATTTTAGCGCTTCACATATAATTGATTCATGAAAATCAATATTCAATATATCCATGAAGACTTCATCAAACTCATTATTTCCATATATAATAGAGTTTCTTCTTCTTCCTATCTCTTTAAAGCCAATCTTCTTGCATAAGTTAATAGCCCTTTCATTAAAAGAAAAAGTCTCTATCATTATGTTTCTAAGGTTTATCACATTAAAAGAAAAATCCAATATTAGCTTTGTTGCTTCTGTTCCTATACCTTTATTTCTATGATTCGAATCCCCAATAAACATTCCAAGAACAGCATTTCTGTGTATGTGGCTTATCCTCATAAGCCTTATGATTCCTATAGCCTCGTCGTTTTCAGAGTCAACTATATAAAATGCATATCCTCTCTCATTCATACCATTTAAATACTCTCTTTGAGCATCAATTGTTATCATATCTGATATATCTCCAGTTCTTATGGAAACTCTCAAGTCATTACTCCATTGAGCTACCTTATCTGCTAGTATATCATCCACTGGAGAAAGATAACATTTATCTCCAACTAATTTCTTTAAAAATTTCATCATATCTCACTTTCTTTTATGCATGCTAAATCTATTGTATTTTACGGAAACTCCTTCTCATACATATTCGAATGAGTAAGTTCGACTAACTAAATCATAGATTTAGAGTCTCACTTAAGTTCCACTGACCAAATCGTAGATTTCTCCGTATTTTTTATTTAGGTACTCTAAGAAATATTTAGGATTTAACTCTTCTCCTGTTACTTTTACAATAAGCTCTGATGGAGTATAAAGAGATCCAAACTGATGTATGTTTTCTCTTAACCAATCTTTTATCACTGCAAAATTACCATTTTTAACTTCTTCGTCATAGGTAGGTATATCTTGTCTCATTTTATTTAAGAATTGAGCTCCATATACATTACCAAGAGCATAGCTTGGGAAATATCCAATTAAACCTGCACCCCAATGAGTATCTTGAAGAATTCCTTCTGAATCATTTTTAGGCTCTACACCTAAATATTCCTTGTACTTTTTATTCCAAGCAGCTGGCAACTCTTCTACTGCGATTTCATTATTCATGAAAGCTCTTTCCAATTCATATCTAATTATAATATGAATACTGTAAGTTAATTCATCTGCTTCTGTTCTAATTAAAGAAGGTTCTACCTTATTTATAGCTTTATAGAAATCTTCTAAATTAACTCCTTCAAATTGAGGGAACCTCTTTTGAGCCTCTGGATAAAAATAAGCCCAAAATTCCTTACTTCTTCCTAGAATATTTTCATAGTATCTAGATTGTGATTCATGTACACCCATAGAAGTTCCACCTGAAACACCTGTATATTCTAAATCATCTGCTGAGTTTTGCTCATAAATACCATGTCCACCTTCATGAATATTGCTAAAGAACGCACTTCTAAAATCATGTTCATCATAATTAGTTGTTATTCTAACATCTTTATTTCCGAAGTTAGTTGTAAATGGGTGAACAGTAGTATCTAGTCTTCCTGCCTCAAAATCATATCCTAATTTTTCTAAAACAAATTTACCAAATTCATCTTGATCTTTAGTAGGAAATTGCTTTTTAAAGAAGGACTCGTCTATACTTACCTTAGAGGCTTTAATCTTCTCTAAAAGCTCTACTATACCATCCCTAAGCTCTTTAAATACTTTATCTACCCTATCTACAGTCAATCCTCTTTCATAATCATCTAAGCATTTATTATATATGTTTCCTTCATATCCTATATATTCAGCAAATTCCTTATTAAACTCTATTATCTTTGCTAAATATGGCTTAAAGCCTTCATAATCATTGTTTGCCTTAGCTTGTTTCCAAAATGCTTCTGATGTTGAGCATAACATTTGATACTCTTTATTTCTTTCAGGTGGTATCTTTATAAGTTCATCATAGTTTCTTTTTAAATTTTCTATAATCTTTTTATCCTTGAAAGATAATTTGTCCATTTTATCTGAGAAGTACTCTATCCATTCCCCTATTTTTGAAGAAGTCATAAGTTTTATACACTCTGAATATAGATATCCCACTACTTCAATTCTTCCATCTATAGCTTTAGATGGTATTCCTGTTTGCATATCCCAATGTATTAAGCTTTCTGCATGAATTAAATAAGTTACGTTTTTAATATGCTCCTTTACTTCATTTAATTTTTCATTAATGTTCTCCATTCTCCCCACTCCTTATAACTTGTATTACATAATTTTCGTTGTACTAATTATATCTTTATTTTCAATATAATTCCATAGTTATTTATTAAACTATAATAGTGCAAAAA